>NZ_BAAADB010000005.1 GCF_039522025.1 Deinococcus depolymerans
CCTCCAGCGCACACCGGCGATGGCGATTGGGCTGACCGATCGCGTTTGGACGCTGCGAGCGTGGCTGTCACGGCCTCAAGGCGTTCCCTGTCGGGCATAGTTCCAGCCAACTACCATACTCGAGCACAGGTCGAAAAAACAGCCGCTGAAAAGCGTGCCAGCCTCTGGCGGCATTCGGTTCAACATGCGGGCATGATCGGCATCAACGACACCGTCACTTGGTACGTCATCGGCGGCACAGTTCTTCTCGGGATCTTCGCCCAGGCATTCAAAGCCGCCGGCATTCACCCCCCACTGACCATCCGCGAAATTATCGTCCGCAGTGGCGTGGCCGGAATCGCTGCGCTTACCCTCGGGCTGATCCTGCGGGGACTTGGGAAGCTAGAACTCCACTGGGCGCTCTACATGGGCCTGGGTGGCGTGATCGGGTACTGGGGTCAAGAAGCGCTCGCATGGGCCGTCACGCAAGTACAGCACCGGGCAGGGACCGTGGTGGACCAGGAGAAGGGCGCGTGATCGACCTCACCGCCACCGTGCCTTACGGGGAGGTGATCGGGACGCTCCTGCGCTACTCGCAGGGCTTCCTGGCCCTCTCCCTCACCACCGCCTACGCCCGCCAGCGGAGCCCGGCCTGGGTGATCATCGCGGGACTCCTCGCCGCCTTCTGCTTCACGACGGCCCTCGCACTGCCGGTGCCTATCTCGTGGCAGGGCCTCGCCTGGCTGATCCTGCTAACCCAGATCATTGGCCGGCATGCCCTGGTACCCATTCGAGATGCTGGGGGCCTGTCCTCAGATGAGCTGATGTTTGCCCGTTGTGTGCTGTACGGTGGCAAGAATGGATTCCATAAATGCACGTCTAGAGGCTCTGAATCATGCTGTTCGTAGCTTAGGCAAGCCGATCACCAATGGTGGACAGCGCATGAATCTTATCGAGTGTGTATGGTCTGGGTTGGAAGCGCCAGCAGATAAAGAGTTGGAAGATATTCACTCCATGCAACTGATCTTGCATCAAGTTATTCTGGCTATTTATCGTGAAGTTAAGAAGAAAGATCCTGATGTGGCGTTCTGGATGATTCGCTCTTACATGATAGATCACCCAGATTACCCCGGTAGCAATTTATTTTCCAAAATTGCTTCAGTTATGGAAGCGTCTTTAGCCCTTCGAAAGAACAGTACAACTGCAGATAACAAGACCTCCGGTGATAGGAACACTTCGTTTCTTATTTCGAAAGAGGCATATAGATCTGGGGTTGAATTTATATCATCTTGGATGGGATGGATGACACCACTAGTGCAAGTTTTCAATGGTGATTCTCCTGATTGGCGCATACTTAAGAAGCCGGCAGCCACTAAAATTGAGGAATTTGAAAAGCAATCGAAGGGCAAGGACGGAGTTTTCTCTATACTCTTCAATTTAATAAGTAAAGACCTGAGAAATTCTATAGCTCATAGTGACATCCAACTAGATTCTTACAATGGTAATGTAATATATAGAAACATAAAGAGTGGAACCGAAAACTCGATTCCATTAATTGAATTTATGACACCGATTCTGGTGATGAGTTATCTGCCGAGTATTTATGTAGGTGCTCTGTCAGCAATACTTGTTATGGAGTTTGGGCGCACCGAAGACAAACTAAAATTGCCGGTTTTATCTGTCGAAGCTTTTTCAGGAGTGAAGATTGTATCCAAGTAGTCCAGGGGGAGCTTTTTATAACTTGCATTCGCCATTCGAGGATCGGTGCTCTGGGCGATGCGGAAGATGTTGTCCTCCACGGCCAGCAGTCGCCGTTGGCTCGCGATGTCATAGGCAGTGGCGAATGCTTCATGCTCATCCCGCCACCGGTGCACCGTGGCGTATGGGACGCCGGCCACTTGGCAGGCCGTGAGGCAGCCACCTTCTTCCGCCAGCACCCGGAGGAAGTGCGCCATTCGGTTATTCCGACTGCGTTGCGCTGGCGTCCAGGTGCCGGGCTCCCCGCCGAGCAGAATGGGCGTCTGCTCAGGCGCGTCCATTCGCCTGCCCCCACATGCGGGTTTCCCAATGGACACTCGCGGACATGTCTTCGGCAGTGGCGTACTGGAGCGGTTTCATCAGGACGCGTCCAGCACCAAGGGGAACAGGCACAACCATGTCTTCCTCCTCCTTCTGGAAAACCTGTTCCTCTGTATGGATCAGGTTCCCGCCGAGGCAGAGGTTCTGAAGAACGTCGGTGGGAGTGACGGAGTCCTTCAACACGAACTCGCCTTGACCGTCTCGTGTCCACAGCACGACCGGGTACAACGGGCGGTCCCCGGCCTGTGCCTGCAGCAGCTCCAGCGTCTCCGCCATGGACAACCTATCCCCAGCTTTCACCACACGACCCGTTCCCAGTAACTCGAAGTTCGCCATGCCCGCATCGTGCACCACGAACAGCAAACACCTGGCACACCTCGAGGAGGGCCTCACGTGGAGAAAATTTGGGGTGAGAAGGGCGAGTGCCCAGCATGGTCGCTACATGCCACCGGGGTCTATTGATAACGGCGTAAGTTGACATCGCCCATCACTCCCCTGGGTTGGCAGGACGCTGGCCAAGACGTTTTGCGTTTCAACACGGGTGATGCGGATTTATGCCGTTATCAATAAACGGGGGTGACAGGGGAGAGGTCTGTTAGGGAATCAGGACGTCATGGGTTGGCCATAGCATAGTCGGCGCCCAGTTTGTCAATCATTTCGAGGGCCAACTGGGTGATTAAGGCCCGCTGGTCGGTCAGGGTCGCATTGGTGCTGACGCCTTTCTTGTGCTGATTGTAGATGGCAACATTGCTTGGAAGATTGGGAACTTTGGTCAGGGCAAGCAATTCGACGTTGTAACTCCTGGCTTGTGTATTCCCCAGAGCATTACTGGTCGAGAGATTGAGCCAGAGCCCAACGTATCCAGTGGTTTCACCGCAATTTTGAGCAATAGGGATTCGATATGCAATTAATTTAGTTCTGATACTGCGGGCAATAGTCGTTGCTAAAGTTCGTTGGCCATCGTCTTGGAGAGGGTCATCAACACGAACGTAACGATCTTCAAAGCAGAATTTCACGCCATTTAGGTTTCGGGGGCTCGTGAGGCCGATGAGGGGTTCAGCGTAAGTGGCTCCCAGTAGTAGAGAGGTAAGAAGGGGAAGGCATTTCCAGGGGCTCATGCCTCAGAATAGGCGTTGGGTGAGGCGTTGGGTGATAGTGGCGCGGGTGTGCTCGTCTTCCTGGAGGAGGCGGAGGAGTTCTTCGAGAACAGCTTCCTGCGAGATTGGCCATCCGGCCCGCTTGAGGTCCATCACGAAGATGTCGAGGGCGGCCTTCTGGCTGGGGCGGACGCGGGTGCTGAAGGCGCGTCGCTCCTCTCGGGCGGGCGCCTGGGGGATGACTGGTGCAGCTGGGCCGGGCTCCGGCACCAGGGCAGCGCGGGTGGGTGCGCCCTGTTCAGGCGTGGTGTTCTCCCCTTCCCCTGGGCTTGTGACAAAACTACCGAATCGCGGTTTCTTCGTCATCAGCACACCTCGAGTGTGAGACTGAGGACGTCTGCCCAGGCGTTCTCCGATCGGGGGTCAGCGGCGTCCTTCACCAGTACGCCCTGCTCGTGTGCCCGTTCGTGGGCGGTGTACCGGCGGATGACGGTCTCGCACACCTGCAGGCCGGCGCTGCGCAGCTCGTCGCGGGCACTCTGGCCAACGGTACCGACGGGCTGGGCTTTGGTGATGACGATGTACACGCGGTCGAGGTTCGCGTTCGTAGCGGGCAGTTGCTGGAGCAGACGGGCGGTCGCTTCGACCTCCACCGAGTTCGGCGCCGTGGGGATCAGGACCACGTCTGCGGAGTGGGTCAGGGCGGCAATGTCTTCCAGGGCCGGGCGCCCTTCAGTATCCACGACCAGGTAACGGATCCCGGTGGGGATAGCCTCGCCTTCTTTCAAGACGGTGACGGGTAGCTTTCCCCGCGTGGCCCAGCCGCTGCTGGTCTGGATCGCTGCATCCGCGTCGATCAGGGCAGTCTTACCCTTCAGGGACAGGGCGCCGGCGATGTTAACGGCGAGAGTACTTTTCCCGACTCCGCCTTTAAGTGAGGTGAATGCGACCACGTGCGGCTTGGCTGTCATTCAGGTGAGCATACCTTCTCGCATACGTGCTCACATACTTTCATTCATGCATGAAAGAAAACATGAGAGAGTGATGACATTCTCACCAGTTTGCAAGAGTATCGCGGAGGTCGTCGACTTCGTAGTTCGCGTACCCGCGCCGGGTGGTCTCAACGGATGCGTGCCCCAGGTGGTGCGCCACGCGGGCGATGTCGTTGACCTGGCGCAGCAGGCGGGTACCGGCGAGTTTGCGTCCGGGGTGGAAGCCACGGAATTGCACCTCTGCCGCCTTGAAGGCCTTCTCCATGTGATACCGGGCGGTGGTGACGTGTGAGTACGAGAAGACGGCGCCTTCCGGAGTGGTGCGGCGGCCGTCAGTGGTCTGGCTCGAAGCCTGCTTGAACTTGCTCAGCACTCGGCGGAGGCTGCCGCTCATGGTCACGACGCGGCCCTTCCTTCCTTTGCCTTGCTGAATGGACACCCGGCGAAGCTCCAAGTCGATGTCTTGCCATGTCAGAGCGAGGGCCTCGCTGATCCGTAGGCCCGCATGGGAGAGGAGAAGCAGGAGGACCTGGCCCTGAAGGTCGGTCTGCTCCATCACGGCCGCGATGTCGTCCTCGCTGTAGGGCGGTCGCTTCACGAGTCCGGGTGTGTGATCCCTGGGTACCTTGACATCACGGAAGGGTTCGGCCTCTGTGGCGCCGGCCCACCGGAGGGCCCGGTACAGGCAGTTCGCCGCGGCGACTTTGAGTTCGACGCCTGCGGGCTTGCGCCCGGAACCCAACATATGCGCTACGTACCCGGATGTGTCGCGCCGTCCAGGGCGCAGGAGGTTGATGGCGTTTGAGGTCGCGTACTCGGTGAAGTGCCGGACACCGAGGGTGTATGCCTCGATGGTACGTGCACTGGTCAGCAGGCCGCTGGCTCCCTCATGGGTGAGGTAGGCGCGGGTCAGGGCTATCAGCGCTTGGGTGTCTTTGTCTACAGCCGCCGTCACGGCCCGTCGGCGGAGTTCGTGATCGGGGAGGCCTGCCCACTGCTGGGCTTGCGCGAGGGCAGTTACCTTGTAAAGAACGAGGGTCATATGACGGATGTACTGTATGTGAAAGGATATGACACTCCAGATACAACAATGTAATAGTCGTAATTCTTAGCTAACATTTGGTGATGTATTTCTCCTATCCATTTTCCACTCAACTTCAAAAAATATACCCAATTTTTTGTGTTGTCATCAATGGTGTAGTAAGATAGCGGTATAGAATAATGCTGACTTATCGTCGCGCCTAAACTTCTAATCACTCTAAACAAGGCTCTTTTCTTTATTTTTTTAGCAGAAAGATATTTATGAAGATCCTTATCAATTACATAGATGCGACAGCCTCTAAGTGGGCGTTGTATTGGGTTCAATTGCCATGCTGCATCTAGAGCGGATGGTGTGAAGAGGAGGCTCTTATCCGTTGGCAGTATCACCCTTTTATCCTACCCAATGGAAATTAGGAAGGAAAGATCTTAATACCCAGCCTGTGAGGCTGACACGAGTCCTGAGAAGTTTCGAATAGGTTCCCGCGGAGTGGCAATCTTCTCCGACGTGACGGCGACCTAGCGTTCAAAGCGTCAACTTTTGGCGAATGGCAGGCATCCCTTATCCCGGTTGTTCCCTAGAGATCGGGGTTGCCCGCCCGATTCGGGCATCCCGCTGACTAGCAGCTTCAAGGATGCACTGTGGGATGCGGAAACTGGAGCAGCAGAAGCTGGTGTAGGGCAGATCGGACTGTTCGAAGAGGCGGAGTAAAGCAAACGGGAGGCATCAATACAGATGCCTCCCGTTCGAACTAGAAACCGTTACCACGGCCACCAGCTCAGCAGTTTTGGTCTCTCCTGCTGAATTTGCCGGCTAGCTTCTATCTCTTCCGAGATGTCATCAATTCTCTCCGAAATTTTAGTAATCTGAGCCGATATTCCGTTCAATATATTGTCGAAGCTTTGGGCATCAATGTTTTTCTGAGCTAAACTACCGTTTTGAATTTCCTCAACGAAATTATCATGCATATCAATGAATGATCTTCTAACATTTTCCACTAAATCATCGAACTTCCCCTCAATTATTGAAAGACGATCGATTAAGTCTAATTCACTACCCTTTGCGGGTTTTTCAATTCCACCTACGACACGAATAATAGCCATTCTTAGTGTAATATCGTCACTTTTGCTTACCGCGAATGCTTGTTCCAGCTGGCTAACGATGGGTTCTGGTATATCGTCCGGGACTGGGATCCCCGTGACGGAGGTGTAGTAATCGCAGGCCTTTTTCAGCGTGCTGGTGCTGGTGTCCCAGAGATGAGCCGCTCTTATACGTTTCATACATCCACGGTAGCGAACTGCTGATGACGCCGCGGGTCCGAAAAGCCAAAACATGGTCCTTAATCAAATCTGGTAGTTGGCTGGAACTATGCCCGACAGGGAACGCCTTGAGGCCGTGACAGCCACGCTCGCAGCGTCCAAACGCGATCGGTCAGCCCAATCGCCATCGCCGGTGTGCGCTGGAGG